>NZ_LPVS01000046.1:0-21974 GCF_014843905.1 Mesorhizobium silamurunense
GCCGGCGGCCGGCGCAACGGCTGTTCGACGGGGCGGGCAGGCGCCTGCGGTGCGGGACGCAATCCGCGCGGCTCGCCGGTCTCGCTGCTGCCGCTGCGGCCGGATTTCGCAACGATATCAGATAGTTCCTTGAGCGCGTTGATCTGCTCGGATACGGCGCGGCGGATGGCCGAGGTCGATTCCTTGGCCTCCTCCGGCATCTCGATGACGCCCTTCTTGAGCTCGGCGCGGGTGAGGTCCAACTCGCTCTTGATCGAGCCGGCGGTGCGCCGCATCTCCTCGGTCGCGTCGGCGAAGCGCCGCGTCGCCGAATCGACGACCTCGGCGATGGCGGTGCGGATCTTCTCCGCGGATTCCATCGTCCGGCCCTCGGCGTTCTGCATCGTCTGGCCCACAAGGCTCTCGAACGAGCGCATGACCTTCTCGAGGTCTTCCGACTTCTTGACCAGGCCGACGGCGAGGTCTTCCAGCGAGGACTGCCGCTCCAGCGTGTGCTCGAGATTGCTCTGCGCGGAGCTTAGCAGGTCCGAGGCGCTCGACAGCAGACGGCTGTGCTCGTCGAACTTGGTCGCGATCGAAGCGACTTCGCGCAAGGTCGCCGACGACAGATCGGTGAGCCGCGTCGTGTTGGAATCGACGAGGCGTGCCGAGCTGGCGAAGGTCTGGGCGGCCTTCTCCGTTGTCGAGGCAAAGCTCTGCGTGCTGCCGGTCAGGCGCTCCTCGACCTGGCCGAGATTGACGGCCGCCTGATCGATCAGCTGGCCGAGTTGCGCGCTGGAGGTTGTCATGCGGCCGATAAGGTCGGCAACGCTGTCGGCCAGCGTCGAGCGCGCGCCCTCGACCGCCGAAAGCGTCTCGGCGGTGCGGTTGGCGAGCGCATTGACGAGGGCCGCGTTTTCGCTTCGCAGCTTCTCGGTCGCCCGTTCGGTGACCTCTTCCATACTCTTTTGCAGCTCGGAGCCGCCCTGGGCGAAGCGCTCGACCAGGGGACGCGCCGTCTCGTCGAGGATCTTCGACATTTCGGCGGAGCGCGCTGCGAGCATGGTATTGAGCTCGCGGGTGTTGGCGCCGATGGTCTTTGCCGCCTCGTTGGTGCTCTGGCCGATATGCTGGCCGACCGCCGTGAACGTTTCGGCGATGACGTTGGCGCGCGAGATGAGCTGCGCCTCGGCGCTGGAGACCTGATCGTTGAGCTTCTGGCCCATCGTTTCGGTGGTGTAGGCGAGGCGGTTCTCGACGCTCGCCACCTGCTCCTCGACACGGGCCGCCGCCGCGGCCGCGCTCGAGGCCAGCCGCTCGTCGGCGCCGGCAAGCGCCTGCTCGATCTCGCGGGCGTGGGCGGCGAGTTCCTGGCCGGTCTGCCGGGCGCGATCGGCGACGCGCTGCTCGGTGGCGGCGAACGCGCCGACAATGGTGTCGGCATGTTCGCCGATGGTCGAAGTGCTGCTGGCGATGCGCGATACCAGGCGGCTGTCGGCGTCGTCGAAGATGCGGGCGATCTCGGACGCCCGCGACGACAGTGCTTCCGAGCCTTCCGCGATGCGCGAAATCAGATGCTGGTCGGCGGCATCGAAGATGCGGCCGAGATCGGAGGCGCGTGCGGCCAAGGCTTCGGCAGATTCGGTGATGCGCATGCTCAGCCGCTCGTCGGCGCCCTCGAAGTTGCGCAGGATGTCGCCGGCGCGAGCCGCCAGCGACTGCGCCGTTTCGACCGCGCGAGCGACCAGCTTCTGGTCGGCGGCGTCGAAAGTGCCGGCGATCTGGCCGGCGCGGGAGGCCAGCTTGTCGGCAGTTTCCTCGGCGCGGGCCATGAGCGCGTTGGACGCATCGTCGGCGCGGGCCATCAGCATGCTGGAGGTGTCCTGAGCGCGCTCGTGCAGGCGGCGGTCGGCCTGCTCGAAGGCGTTGGCAATGTCTTCGGCCCTGGCGAGCAGCGCGGCCGAAGTCTGCTCGGCGCGTTCGGCGATCTTGCGATCGGCGTCGCTGAAGGCGGCTCCGGCCTGCTCATGCAGTGTGCTTGTGACTTCCATCACCTTGTCGCGCAGCGCGCCGGCAACGAAGACGGCGGTCTTTTCGAGAACGCCGCGCACATTGTCGACGCCGGTCGAGAGCGCACGCTCCATGGTGCTGGCGCGCTCTTCGATGATGCCGGTCTGGCGGCTGAAGGCCTGCTCGATCTTCTCGACATCGGCCGCGATCGCCGCCGAGATGTCGCTGCTTTTGGCGGCGATCTGGTCGATGTGGCCGGACACCGAACGGTCGACGTCCTTGCGCGCCTCGGCGAGCTTGGCGAGATCCTCCTCGAGGGCGCGAGCCAGCGTGTTGCGCCCTTCGGACAGCTTGCCGACATGACCGGAGATGATGTCGTCGAGCTCCGAGCGGCTTTCCGCCAGCTTCTGCAGGTCGGTTTCGAGCGCGCGCTTGAGGATATCGCGACCTTCGGCGAGCTTCTCGACCTGGCCGGAGACCAGCCCGTCGATACCGGCTCGGCTTTCGGCCAGCTTGGCGAGATCGGCCTCGAGAGCCCGCGTGAGCACATCGCGGCCCTCCGCAAGCTTCTCGACCTGGCCGGCAACGAGGCCATCGATAGAGGCGCGGCTTTCGGCGAGCTTGGCAAGATCCGCTTCGAGCGCCCGCTTGAGGATGTCGCGGCCTTCGGCGAGCTTCTCGACCTGGCCGGCGACCAGCCCGTCGATCGAGGAGCGGCTTTCGGCCAGCTTGGCGAGGTCGTCCTCCAGGGCCTTGGACAGCATCGCGCGGTCCTGCGAAAGCCTGTCGGCGTGGGTCTGCATGAGACCGCTGGCATTGGTCATGTCGGAATCGAGGGCGCGCGACAGCTCGGCGCGATGGTCGCTGATCTTCTGCGAATGATCGACGATGGCACCCTGGATGGTGTTGAGGTCCGCTTCCAGCGCGCGCTTGAGGATGTCGCGGCCTTCGGCGAGCTTCTCGACCTGGCCGGCGACCAGGCCGTCGATCGAGGAGCGGCTCTCCGCGAGCTTGGCCAGATCGTCCTCGAGCGACTTCGACAGCACCGAGCGATCCTGCACAAGCCGGTTCTGGTGGTCGGAGATTGCGCCGCTGACCGTCTGCAGGTCGGCTTCCAGGGCCTTCGACAGCTGCGCGCGGTCTTCCAGGACCTTGTCGGAGTGTCCCGCGATGGCGCCCTTGATCGTGTTGAGGTCCGCCTCCAGGGCGCGCTTGAGGATATCGCGGCCTTCGGCGAGCTTCTCGACCTGGCCGGCGACCAGCCCGTCGATCGAGGCGCGGCTCTCGGCGAGCTTGGCAAGGTCGGCCTCCAGCGTCTGCGACAGCAGGCTGCGGTCGTCCGCGAGCTTGCCGGCGTGGCTGTCGATCAGGCCACGGATGCCGCTGAGGTCGTCCTCCAGCGCGCGGCTGAGCTCGCCCCGATCCTCGGCGAGCTTGGTCGAATGGGTCTCGATCAGGCTTCTGATGCCGATGATGTCGGTCTCGAGCGCCTTGGCGAGCACCGCGCGCCCTTCCGCGATCTTCTCGACCTGGCCGGCGACGAGGCCGTCGATCGAAGCGCGGCTGTCCGCCAGCTTGCCGAGATCGGCTTCCAGCGCGCGCGCCAGAATGTTGCGGCCCTCGGCCAGTTTGCCGACATGGCCAGCGACCATTTCATCAATCATTGTGCGAGTTTGCACGAGTTTGCCGGAGTCTTCGTTCAATGCCTGGGAAAGGCGGTTGCGACCCTCTTCGAGCTGTTCGAGATGGCTGCCCAACGAAGCATCGATAGTGGCGCGCGACTCGTTGACCTTGCGCAGGTCCTCTTCCAAGGCGCGCGAGATCAGACTGCGGCCTTCCGCCAGCTTCTGCACCTGATTGGTGACGGCGGCGTCGATCTCGGCGCGGCCCTCGGCGAATTTCGCCAGATCCTCCTGCATGGCGGCGGCCATGCGGTCACGGCTTTCGGAAAGCATGCGGCTGTGGTTCTCGACGGCTTCCTCGATGCCGACACGGGCATTGGAAAGCCGCTGGATGTCGGCGTCGAAGGAACGCGACACGACGTGGCGGGCGGCCTCCATGCGTCCGGCGAAATCCGTGGCGCGGGCTTCGAGCATGGACGAGGTTGACGAGATGATATCGGCCATATCGGCGCCGATCTGGGTCTTGCCCTGGTCGATCATCGCCGACAGCGTATCCTTGCTCTCGGCAAAGGTGTTGGCGATTTCGCGCGCGCGCTCGACCAGCGTCTCGTTGATCTGACGGGCGCGGGCCTCGAGCGCGGCATTGAGCTTCTGCGTGCCGGTGTCGAGCGCCTCGGCGCGGGTCTGGAATTCGCCGATCAGCGCCTGGCCGCGCTCGGCCAGCGTGCGCTCGATGCCGTTGAGGCTCGCTTCGAACTCGGAGCTCAGCGTCCGCGCGGCGCCGCCGAGCAGCGAGACCATGCCGCTGGTGCGGTCGTCGAGCAGGTCGGTCAGCGAGCGGGTGAGGCCGTCGGTGGTGTCAGTCAGCTTGGCGATGCGGGTATCGAGCAGGCTGGCAAAGGCCTCGCCCGAGGTCGACAGGCGGTCGGTGATCGAATCGAGCCGGGTTTCGACCGAATCGAAGATCGACGTCGAGCTTTCGTTGATGCGATCGATCAGCGTGTCGCCGGAATTGTTGATCGTCATCGACAGCTTGGTCGAGGCGTTGAGGATCGAGTCGCGGATGATGTCGCTGGCTGCACCGATCTCGTCGCGCAACGTCTCGTGGGCGCCATGGATCGAGGCGCGCACGCGCTCGGCATGGGTGACGACCGCTTCGCGCTCGCTGCCGAGCCCGTCGACCAGGGAGCGGATGCGAGCCTCGTTTTCGGAATAGGAGCGCTCGATCTGGCTGACTTCGCTATGGACGAGCGTTTCGAGCTCGACGGCGCGCGCCAGAGTGCGCTCGATGCCTTCGCCCATGGCCGCCACCTCGCGGCGCACGGCCTGGCCGATCATCATGACGCGATCCTGGGCAAGGTTTTCGGGCTCGGCGAGGCGGAAGGCCACTTCGGTCATCGATTGCGCGGCAAGGCGCATTTCCTGCGCGCGCCGGATCATCGCGGCGAAGGCCCAGAACAGAATGACCGGGATGATCGCCGCAACCGCCAGGCCGATCAGCTCGGGGCGGGCGAAAAACTCATCGAAGGTACGGATCTTCCAGATGCCCGGACCGAACAGAAGGTTGGCGAGGCCGCCGGCGCCGGCCATCCAGGCAAGCGAAATGAACGCTGTGACCCAGTAGACGGTGCTGGACGCGCGCCGGTTGAGGCTGTGCAAAAGCGTTCGGTAATCCTTCTGGCGGTCATCATTTGCCGGCGTGAAACCGGCTGGAGCCGGCGTAAAACCGGCCGGCTGCGAACCGCGCGATTCGACCGGGCGCAGCTCCGCCGGCTTCGGCTGAGGCGCGGCCTTCGCGGCCTGAGGCTCATTTGCCGGCTCAGCCCTCTGGCTGCGGCCTTCGCGCGCCAGTTCGTCCGCGGCGGCCGAAATCTGGGCTTCGAGATCTTCCATCGACGCGGCCATGTCGAGCCCGCCTTCGCCGTTAAGGTCAAGGTCAAGCGCCTTTTCCAGTTCCGCGGCTACGTCGCTCTCGAGAGATTTGGTCGTCGTCGGTTTCTTAGCCATGCCTTCGCTACCCTGTACTAGCTGCCGCGGGACTTATGATTTTGGCCTGATTCTGGCTTGTCTGGTCCCAGACAGGAGGCTGAAAATGGACGTTCGTATCGTAATGACACACAGGGGTAAAGAAAACATGCATTCCGGGCGATACGTAAAACTTTAAATATAGGGTTAACGCAAGCGTGATTTGGGCTGCCTCCGTGACAACATTTTTCCCAGGCAACCGTTAACCCGATGGCGACGCGGGTCGCCTATTTTTTTGGCGGCAAGCCGCCTTTTGCAGGAGTTGCAGTGCGTATGCGTGGTGACAGTGGAATCGCGTTTTCCATGCCCGGCGGCGACGTGTCGGGAACGGCAGGGTCGCGACCTGTGGATATGGCCCATCTTGCTAGGCAGACGATGGATGATCGCGCGCTCGAACAGGAAGTGCTGGCGCTCTTCGTGCAGCAGGCGCTTTCGGTGCGGGACAAGATCGCCGATGCCGATGCCAAGGAACGGGTCCTCCTTGCACACAGCCTGAAAGGCTCGGCGCGCGGCATCGGTGCCTTTGCCGTCGCCGAATGCGCCGCGGCAATCGAAAAGCAGCCCGAGGACGCCCGCACCCTGAAGAAGCTTGGCATATTGATCGAGGAAGTGAGGGACTTCATCGCCGCCATCAGCCGCTGAAGCGCCGTGCTTCAGAAGGTTCGAGCGACGCGCTTCCAACCGGCCGCCGCGCCTTAGCGCCGGCGAGCAGCCACCTTCCGAAAAACGTCATTTGATGGCGTTTTCCTGCCGCAGTTGACTTGTCCGGTGGAGTGATTATCTCCGCTGCGACTCCTCAGGTGACCAATGACCAAGCTGACTTACATCGCCAATGACGGCACTCAATTCGACGTGGAAGCCGAAAACGGTTCGACCGTCATGGAAAACGCGATCCGCAACGCGGTGCCCGGCATCGAGGCGGAATGCGGCGGCGCCTGCGCCTGCGCGACCTGCCATGTCTATGTCGACGAGGCTTGGACGGCCGAAGTCGGCGAGCCGGAGGCGATGGAGGAAGATATGCTGGACTTCGCCTACGAGGTCCGGCCAAACTCGCGCCTGTCCTGCCAGATCAAGGTGCGCGACGCGCTCGACGGCCTCGTCGTCCGCGTGCCCGAACGCCAGGGCTGAACCAACTCTGCATTTTCCCATTTTGCCGGTGGCTGCTTGGCAGCAGGCCAATGCTCATGCAGTGTCGCGCCAGTTTGGCACAAGGCGCATCGTATGACCGATACAATCAAGACTGACGTACTTATTGTCGGGGCAGGGCCGATCGGCCTGTTCGCCGTATTCGAGCTCGGGCTCTTCGATATGAAGTGCCATCTCATCGACATCCTCGACCGTCCCGGCGGGCAATGCGCCGAGCTCTATCCGGAAAAGCCGATCTACGACATTCCCGGCTGGCCATTGATCACTGCCCAGGGCCTGGTCGACAAGCTGCTTGAGCAGATCCACCCCTTTAAGCCCGACTTCACCTTCAACCGTATGGTCTCCAGCCTCGAAAAGCTCGAGGACGGCAGCTTTCGCGTCACCACCGACGAAGGCGAGATATTCGAGGCCAAGGTGGTGGTGATTGCCGCCGGCGGCGGTTCGTTCCAGCCCAAGCGCCCGCCCATCCCGGGCATCGAGGCCTATGAAGGCAAGAGCGTCTTCTATTCGGTCCGGCGCATGGAGGAATTTCGCGGCCACGACCTCGTCATCGTCGGCGGCGGCGATTCGGCGCTCGACTGGACGCTCAACCTGCAGCCGATCGCCAAAAGCGTGACGCTCGTCCACCGGCGCCCGGAGTTCCGGGCCGCACCCGACAGCGTCAACAAGATGTATGCCATGCAGGAGATGAAAGAGCTGGAATTCCTGGTCGGTCAGGTGAGCGGCCTCGCCGGGGCCGACGGCCAGCTGTCATCCGCGACGATCAAGGGCGGTCCGGATGGCGATGTCGAGGTGCCTTGCACCCGCATGCTGCCGTTCTTCGGCCTCACCATGAAACTCGGGCCGATCGCCGAATGGGGGCTGAACCTGCATGAGAACCTGATCCCGGTCGACACCGAGAAGTTCCAGACATCGGTTCCCGGCATCTTCGCCGTCGGCGACATCAACTGGTACCCGGGCAAGCTGAAGCTGATCCTGTCGGGCTTCCATGAGGTCGCCCTGATGGCGCAGGCGGCCAAACGCATCGTCAGCCCCGGCGAGCGCATCGTCTTCCAGTACACGACCTCGTCGACCAGTCTGCAAAAGAAGCTCGGCGTCCACGATTGATGCCGTCACTCGCCGAGCACGGGCGGCTCTGCGTGCTCGTCCTTGCCGCGCAGCGGCTTTTCCGGCATCAGCGCCAGCGCGATCAATGCCAGGACAAGCGTGATGCCGGCGGTCAGGAAGATCATCACAAACGGCATCGCCGATGTCAGCTCGATATGCGTCTGCGAGCCCTCTGCTGAGAGCGGCAGACCGTAGCCGAGCGCGACGGCGCCGAGCAAGGCGACGCCAAGCGCGCCGCCCAGCGAGCGCAGGAAGGTCAGGACGCCGGTCGCGACGCCGAGATGGGCGCGATCGACCGCGTTCTGAACCGAGACGGTGCTGACGGGGAAGGTCGTGCCGCTGCCCAGGCCGATCATGGTCGTCAGGATTTCGACTTCGAGCAGCGAGGCGTGTCCCGCGATGGCGCTGAGCACGCCGATGCAGACGATCGCCAAAATGAGGCCGACCATGGCGATGCGCTTGTAGTGGACGAAGCGCGGGATCATGCGGCCGCTGAATGTGGCGCCGGCGACGGTGCCGAGCAGGAGACCGAGCATGGCGGTGCCGGATTCGCTGACGGAGAGCCCGACGACCGACTGCAGATAGACCGGCAGGTAAACCGAGGCGCCAATGTTGGCCGCCTGCAGCAGAAACATCGACAGCGTGCCGGCAAGCACGATTCGATTGCCCAGCACTTCGAGTGAGATCAGCGGCTCGCTGGCCCTCAGCAGCCGCAGCGCGAACAGCGCCCAAAACACGGCCGAGCAGGCCACCAGCCCGAGGATTTCCGGAGAGAACCACGGATAGGTGCTGCCGCCCCAGTTGAGCGCCAGGAGCAGCTGCGCCGTGGCGATCACCAGGAGCACCGCGCCAAGTCCGTCGATGCGGTGGTGCTTCGCTGCGATCGGCAGCTTCTTCAGCGGATTGTTGATGATCGCCATCGCCAGGAAGCCGATCGGCAGGTTGATCCAGAAGATCAGCGACCAGTGCAGGTGCTCTGCGAAGACACCGCCAAGCAGCGGACCGGCGACGCTGGCGACCGCCCAGGTACCAGCTATCCAGGCGGCGTAGCGGGCTCGCTCGCGCGGCGGCACGAGATCGCCGATGACGGTTTGCGCGAGCGCGAAAAGCCCGCCGCCACCCGCGCCTTGGATCGCCCGGCCAATGACCAGCACCAGCATATTGGGGGCCAGAGCGCTGACCAGCGATCCCAGGAGAAAGATCAGGATGGCGGCGTAGATGACCGGCCGGCGGCCGTAGACGTCGGAAATCTTGCCATAGAGCGGCGCCATCGCCGTGGCCGTCAGCAGATAGCCGGTCACGATCCAGGGCAGATACTCGGCGTGGCCGAGCGCACGCGCGATGGTCGGCAAAGCAGGCGCGACGATGGTCTGGTCAAGCGCCGCCAAAAGCATCGACAGCAGCACGCCGCCGATGATGGCGTTCTTCTCGCTCTCGCTGATCGAAGGCGAGGCGGTTGTCGCCATCGTCGTGCGATTGTCGACGGTCTGGTCCATGCATCGTTCTTTCAAGGTCGGTGCGCCGCCGGCAGGAGCCAGCCGGTGCGGGGCGTCTCGCGCCTGTCGTTCGTGTCTCGTGTTGCCAAAGTCCGCCGGGCATCGAACCCGATATATGTCGTCCGATATAGGCCGTTTTCGACCACCGCTCGAAAGTTTTTCGAATCTGGCACCATGTTTCGGCGGGATTGGCTTTCGCCGGCATCGCCGCTCCGATGGTCAAGCCGGCGGCAACTGGCCGCTTTGGATGCGCTGCATGCGGTAGCGCAGGAGCCGGATGATCCGGCTTTCGAAATTGACGCTTTCGACGCGGTCGAACTGCACCTGGGCGCGATCATGCTTGGCGAGGATGGCGGCCGAGATTTCGGCGGCCTTGGCCTTCGCGGCTTCGCAGTTCTGTTGCGGATAGGTCGCCTTCAACGCGTCCTCGAGTTCGCGCGCGTGGTTCTTGGCGATCTCGACGTGGCGCTCCTCATGGCGCTTGATGTCCGCCGACAGCGTGTCCCAGAACAGCCTGACGTCCGGATCGGCCTTGCGCGGCCGCCGCCATTCCGGGAGGATTACCTTGACCTTCACGGTGACCTGCGCGTTCGCGATCCGGCAGGAATTCGCCGTCTGCGCATAGCTGACCCGGGTGGTGAAAGCCATCTGCGTGGCACCCGGATGCCTGGAGCCGGTGCTCTTCACTTCAGGCCCGTTTTTCGTCAGCTGTTTTTCGATATCGTCCAGCGTGCGGCCGCCGACGCTGAAATAGCTGTAGGTCTTGACTAGACTGGCCGCGCCGGCCGGCATGGCGGTGAGCGCGAACATCAGGGTGCAGAGCAGGGGACGGTTCATCATGTTGCCTCTTCACGCACCTTGCTTTACGGGCCTTGCCAGCGCAACGGAATTGATTTCGTGCGGATCACACATGGTTGATGGACAATGACGACAAGGCGATGGCAGCTCGCGCATGGACGCCATCTCGACCTCGGCCCAAAGGCGGTCGTCGTCGGCATCCTCAACGTCACTCCGGACAGCTTTTCCGACGGCGGGCTGTTCATCGCGCCGGAGAAGGCGATAGCCCAGGCGCGCCGCATGGCGGAAGAGGGGGCCGCCATCATCGATATCGGCGGGGAATCGACGCGGCCAGGCTTTGCCCCGATCTCCGCCGAGGAGGAGCAGGCGAGGGTGCTGCCGATCATCGAGGCGCTCGCGGCATCGGACGAGGCGCTGATCTCGGTCGACACCTATCGCGAGGATACCGCGCGGCGGGCCGTTGCCGCCGGCGCGCATATCGTCAACGATGTCTGGGGCCTGCAGCGCGAGCCCGGCATCGCGCGGGTTGCCGCCGAGACGGGCGCGGGGCTGATCATCATGCATACCGGCCGCGAGCGGCAAAAGCTGCCGGACGTGATCGAGGACCAGTTCCTGTTCCTGCGCAGATCGCTGGAGATCGCGCGCGCCGGCAATGTTTCCGATGGCCAGATCGTGCTCGACGCGGGCTTCGGCTTCGCCAAGGAAACGACAGAGGAAAACCTCGACCTGATGGCGCGGTTCTCGGAACTTCAGGCACTTGGCTTTCCGCTGATGGCGGGGACGTCGCGAAAGCGTTTCATCGGCGGCGTCACGGGGCGCGAGCCTGCCGAGCGTGCGGTCGGCACCGCGGCCACCAGCGTCATCCTGCGGCTCAAAGGGGCCGATCTTTTTCGCGTCCACGATGTCGCAATCAACGTGGATGCGCTGGCGGTGGCCGATGCTATGCTGGCGCGAGAAAATCTTTCTCCCGGACGCTGACCATGTATGTCATCCGCATGAAGAACTGCGCCTTCTTTGCCCGGCACGGCGTGCTGGACGAGGAGGAGACGCTCGGCCAGCGTTTCTATGTCGACGCCGAGCTGACGGTCGAGCCCAGCCGTCCGCTGGAGGAGGACTCCATCGAGGATACCGTCAATTACGGCATCGCCTTCGCGGTCATCGAAAAAATCGTCACCGGGCATCGGCGTTTCCTGATCGAGGCGCTGGCGCTGGAGGTGGCGAAGGCACTGGCGGCGCGGTTTCCGCAGATCAGGAAAGCCGAGATCACGGTGCGCAAGCCGAACGCCCCGGTGCCGGGCGTGCTCGATCATGTCGAGGTGACCGTTGTCTGGCCAGAATAACGCAGTCTACCTCAGTCTCGGCGGCAATCTCGGCGACCCGGCGAAATCCATGGCCGCGGCGCTGCGCATGCTGGACGGCGACGACAGAACGCGCGTCACCGCCGTCTCCTCGCTCTACCGCACGCCGCCTTGGGGCAAGCTCGACCAGCCGGATTTTCTCAACACCGCGGCCGCGATCGAAACGGCGCTGTCGCCGCGCGCTCTCCTCGATCTTTGCCTGGACGTCGAAAGGCGCCTGAAGCGAGTGCGCGAGGAGCGCTGGGGCCCACGCCTGATCGACATCGACATCCTCGTGTTCGGCGACCGGGTGATCCACGAGACCGGGCTCGAAGTGCCGCATCCGCGCATGTTGGAGCGGGCCTTCGTGCTGGCCCCGCTGTCCGAGATCGCACCCGATCTCTTGGTCGGTGGCAAAAGCGTGTCGGAGCGGCTCGGCGTCGTCGACACGTCGGGGATCGAGCGGCTGCCGTCGGGCCGGGAGTGGTGGCTCGACTGAGCCGTTTGCTTTCGCGCAATTGCGGATGGAGAACCGTTACACAGTTTTCCTGGAATTGCTCCGGCTGTCAGCCGGAGAAGCCGCCGCCGTCGAGAAATGCCTGTTCCTCAGGCGTCGTCTCGCGACCGAGCACCCGGTTGCGATGCGGAAAGCGACCGAAGCGCTGGATGATCTCCAGATGCTCCTCGGCGTATTTGAGATAGTCCGGCGCCCGCGCGGCCGTGAGTTCCACCGACCGCTCCTGATCCGCAAGCGACTCCGAATGCTCGAAAGGCAGATAGAGGAAGACGCGGACGACCTCGTCTAGGGCCAGGTCCTGGCCGGCGGCGATCGCCCGGTCGGCGAAATGCCTGGCCAGCGGATCGGTCGCATACATATGTCCGGTGCCGCGGAAGCAGTTGCGGGGGAACTGGTCGAGCAGGATCATCAGCGCCAGCGATCCTTCGGCATGCGCGTTCCAGTCGTCGCATTCCCGGCGGGCCGCGGCATGGTGCAGCTCTAGGAAGCGGTTGTGGAAATCCGCGTCGAAGGCGTGGTTCTTCTCGAACCAGGCGTCCTCGCCGGCGTCGCGCCAGAATTTGGTGACGGAAAGCGCTCGCGCGTCGAGCTCTGCCATGCGTTACCCTATCAGCTCTTCGTTTCTGCCTTGTTCAGCACGCCGGCCGTCTCTTCGTTCAGTGCCCGGCCGGCGCGACGCGGCTGCGCCAGCGGCGTCGGGATCGGCGTGCCGATATTGCCCTTCAGGAAGCGCTGGCCGGCGCGGATGCCTTCGGCCAGCTGTGTCTCGAAACGGGCTTCGTCGCGGCGCCGGACGTCCTCGATCACTTCGGCGACCTCTTCCGGATCGACGCCCAGCGCTTCCAGTGCCGAGCCGCCGAAGACCAGCGCCGATTCGAAGGTCTCGCGCAATTGATAGTCGACGCCGGCGCGGATGAGCTGCAGCGCGGTGCCGCGGTCGAAGGCGCGTGCCAGGATGGTGACCAGCGGAAATTCGGCCTTGATCAGTTGCGCGATGCGCACGGCGGCGTCCGGCTTGTCGACGCAGATCAGCACGGCGCGCGCCCGGCCGGCGCCGGCCGCATGCAGGATGTCGAGCCGCGTGCCGTCGCCGTAATAGACCTTGAAGCCGAAATCGGCCGCCGCCTGGATCATCTCGACCTCGTTGTCGATGATCGAGACGTCGAGGCCGCGCAAAAGCAAAGGCTGGCTGGCGATCTGGCCGAAGCGGCCGAAGCCGATGATCAGCACGCTGCCGGTGAGGCCATCGGCGATGTCGACGCCCTCGAGCGATTGCTCGTCGCGCGGCGTGAGGTAGCGCAGCGCCAAAATCGCCAAGGGCGTCAGCACCATGGAGATGATGACGATGGCGGTCAGCGTGGCGTTGGCCTGGGCGTCGATGATGCCGACCGCGGCTGCCGAGGAATAGAGCACGAAAGCGAATTCGCCGCCCTGCGCCATGAAGACGGCGCGTTCCAGCGCCTCGCGGTGGCGGCTCTTGAGCATGCGCGCGACGATATAGATGCCGAGCGCCTTCATGATCATGTAGGCGACAACGTAGATCGCGACGAGGCGCCAGTTCTGTGCGACGACGCCGAGATCGAGCGACATCCCGACGGCGAGGAAGAACAGGCCGAGCAGGATGCCGCGGAACGGCTCGATGTCGGCTTCGAGCTGGTGGCGGAAGGTCGATTCGGAAAGCAGTACGCCGGCAAGGAAAGCGCCCATCGCCATCGACAGGCCGGAAAGCTGCATGGCCAAAGCCGATCCAAGCACCACCAGCAGTGCTGCGGCGGTCATCACCTCACGGGCGCGGGCATCGGCCAGGATGCGGAAGAGCGGATTGAGCAGATAGCGTCCCGCCACCACCAGCCCAACAATCGCCGCGATGCCGATACCGACCTCGGTCAGCCGCTCCGACAGGCTGGTCTCGGCGCCGCCGGGCGCGAGGAAGGCAACCAGGGCCAGAAGCGGCACGATCATGAGGTCTTCGAGCAGAAGGATCGACACGATGCGCTGGCCCTTGGGCGTGGCGATCTCGCCGCGCTCCTCGAGCAACTGCATGACGATCGCCGTCGACGTCAGCACGAAGCCGGCGCCGGCGACGAAGGATTGCGCAATCGGAAAGCCTCCGGCCAACCCGATGCCGGTCAGAAGCACGGCGCAGACGCCGACCTGCAGCGCGCCGAGCCCGAAGATTTCGCGGCGCAGGCCCCAGAGCCGCGACGGCTGCATTTCCAGGCCGATGATGAAGAGGAACATGACGACGCCAAGCTCGGCGACGTGAAGGATGGCTTCCGATTCGGAAAAGACACGGAGGCCGAACGGCCCGATGACCACGCCGGCGGCGAGGTAGCCGAGGATGGAACCCAGCCCCATGCGCTTGAAGATCGGTACGGCGACCACGCCGGCAGCAAGCAGCGCCACTACCTGTACGAGATCGCTGCTCGATACTTCAGCCGCCATGCCTGTCGTCCCGTTGTCTCGAAGCACTCCTTGCATGCTGTGGGAGCGCGAGGCAAGGGCAGGGAACCTAGCGGGAAGAGCAGGGTCATTGGCAGGAAACAGAGGAGGCGCCTGTCCGGCAAGCTCCTGTTGCAGCCTCGTTACACAAGTTTACGCGGCCCGGTCGTTGCGTGCCGCCACAATCGGAGGTTATGGCACATCCGGCTTCGGCCATTGGAAGGCAGCGGCGATGGGCGGCTGCCTTTTTTGAGGAGATGACTGACATGAAGAAGTTTTTGCTCGTCGCCGTTGGTGTTGCGGCGCTGGCCGCCTCGGCCTGCTCGAAGGGACCGGAATGCACGCAGGAGATCGCCACCAAGAAGGCGCAGGACATGGCCGCCGCGCTTCAGGAAGCAATCACCAAGGATCCGAGCAAGGCGGCCGATCTGACGGCCAAGGTGCAGGCCGTGACGACGAAATACCAGAACGCCACGACGCTGGACGAAGCCTGCAAGGCCTACGACGAAGTGACTGCCGCCATCAAGGGTTGAGCGAAGCCGTCAAAAGAAAGAAGGCGGTGGCCATTGGCTGCCGCCTTTTGTTTGGCTGGCTGAGGCGTTTTCTCAGTTTTTCGCGATGGAACCGACCTCGACCGTGTCGATCCGCTTCAGGCTCATGCCGATGACCGGCACCAGCTGCTTGTTGACCCGCACGGCGACCGTCACGGTCATCGAATTGTCGTCCGGGACGCGCGCCTGCATGACGCCGTTCAACTGATTGCGGTTGATGGTGAAGACGACCTTCTGGGGATCGACGACATTGCCGCCGACGATGTCCATCCCGTTGCCGGCAGAACCGCCCATGAAGGTGCCTCTATAACCATCCCGACCCCGGCGTTCGACGGTCGCGGACATCTTCTGGGTAAAAACGCCGACCCGGCAGTCGCCATCCAGTGTCATGCCGACCTTGCCGTCCGGCGTAGAGCCGTTGAAATTGCAGGTGAATTTCGTGCCCTTGTATTTGCCGGCGATGATTTCGCCAGGGCCTACCCATTTACCTTCCACCGAACGGAAAAACTGCTTGTCGGGCTCTGCGCCAAAGGCCTTTTCGACCAGGCCGACCGGTGCGACGACTGCAACCGTCACGGGCAGGACGCAGGACAAGATTACGCTTTTCATAGACGACACCCGGCACGAACGAGTCTGCTGTTGGAACCAGAGTGACCATGAAGAAGATTGGTTAATGCTTCGTCACTGGCGACCGTTTCTGCGTTTACCTTACTGGTCGGCCTGGCTCTCCTTTCGGGTCGCGAACGAGGTCAGCGCCGAGAGGAAATCGCCTAGTCCCGGTCGCTTTGCCGCGATGAAAGGCAGCGGGCGCGTCGTTTCCATCGCCGCAATGCCGATGCGCGCGGTCATCATGCCGTTGACGATGCCTTCGCCAAGCTTTGCCGAGAGCTTCGCTGCAAGGCCGTGGCCGACGATCTGCTGCACGAAACTGTCGCCGACGGCGATCGAACCGGTCACCGCCAGATGGGCAAGCACACCGCGCGCCAGCCGGAAGAAGCCGAGCGTGCCGGGACGGCCGCCATAGAGTTCCGACAGGCGCCGGATTAGCCTGCCGGCCTCGAACACGACATAGGCAACGTCGACAAGCGCGCGAGGGCTGACCGCCGTCACCAGCGAGACGCGCTTTGCGGCCTCCAGGATCATCGTCTTGGCGCGAGCATCGAGCGGCGACAGGATCTCGGTCTCGGCAAGCCGCACCAGGTTGCCGCCGTCGATGATTTCACCGCGCAGTTCGGCAAGCGAGCGGCGGCCGGCCGCGGTCTCCGGTTTGGCCGCGACAAAGGCGGAAAGCTCATCGACAAGGGCGCGCGCGGCCTTGGGGTCGTCGCGCGCCACCGCATCCAAGGCCCGTCGCTGCAGCTTCTCGACTTCGGCGAGGCGCGCGATGGCGAAGAATTCGCGGATGACGATGACGAGCAGCGACAAAAGCGCGATCGCCGCCATGCCGGCCGCCAGCCAGCCCAGCCATTCGGCGCGCGCGAAGAGGTCGCGGATGAGCTGGTCCGTCCACAGGCCGACCGCGAGCGAGCCAAGCACGCCGAAAGCGCCGAAAAACAGGCGCGCCAGCAGCGAGCGTTTCCTTGGGGCGGTCGCCGGCGGCGGCACCGCCCGCTCGATATCCGGCTCGTCGAAAACGTCGATCTCCGAAGGAATGACGACCGCGACATCGGACCTGGCGCCTTGCGGTTTGCGCACCGGTCGTTCGTCGGCACGATGCTTCTGCGGCGCCTCCTGTTTTGGCGCTGGCTCGGGTTTGATGCGGAAGGCCGCCGGTTTGCGGGGCGCGGTCATGCCAGATGATCTCCGATCAGGAACTGCAGCGCGCGGTCGAGCCGGATATGCGGCAAAGACAGCGTGACGCCTTCGGCCGTCCGCTCGAGCTTCGGCGGACGGAACCGTACGAAGCGAATCGCCGGTTCGGTGTTTTCCGGCCCGGAAACATCGAACACTGCATCGGCCTTTTCCGGCAAGTCACCGGGAAATATGGCTGTTTCGGCTTTGCCATCGAATGTCTCGCCGTTGATCCTCTCGCCTTTCAACGGCGTGCCGATGATGACCGGCAACGTCTCGCGGCCTTGCTTGACCGTGCCCTCGCGGGTCGAGCGCACCGCCGCCATGGCGGCCACATCGACATCGGCGCCGCTGAAATTCGCCCGTGCGACGGCCCGATCGGCCAACCTGCGCACGATCGCCTGCAACCGGTCATGGCTTTCATGGTGCAGTTGGTCGGCCTTGGTCGCCGCCACCAGGATGCGGTCGATGCGCCTTGAAAACAGGTCGCTGACGAAGTTGCCTCGCCCGGGCCGGAAACAGGAGAGGATTTCGGTGACGGCCCGCTCCAGATCGGCCATGGCGGCCGGGCCGGCGTTGAGCGCCTGCATGGCGTCGATCAGCACGATCTGCCGGTCCAGGCGGGTGATATGCTCGCGAAAGAACGGTTTTACGACATGCGTCTTATAGGCCTCATAGCGGCGCTCCATCATCGCTTGCAGCGATCCGGAACGGGGGCGTCGCTCCGACAGCTTCATCAGCGGCGCAAAGGTCAGCGCCGGCGAGCCTTCGAGATCACCCGGCATCAGGAAACGGCCGGGCGGCAGCGTCGACAGCGCGCGTTCGTCGAGCTTGCAGGCCTTGAGATAGGCGGCGAAGCGTTCGGCGAGGCGGCGCGCCATCATCTCGTCGGCGTCGGCGTCCGGATCGATCTTGGCGGCCAGCGCCAGCCAGCCCTGCGACAAGTCGCAGCGCACGGGCAGTGCCGCAAGCTCGACGGCCTCGCGCGAGAAATCGGCGAAGGATTTGCCAAGCAGCGGCAGATCGAGCAGCCATTCGCCGGGATAGTCGACGATGTCGACCGATAGCTTTCCCGCCGAAAACAGCCGATTCCAGCCGGACGCCGACTCGTATTCGATGGTCAGCCGCAGCTCGGAAATGGCGCGCGTCGAATCCGGCCAGGCGCGGTCGTCGACCAGAGCCGCGACATGGTCCTCGTACTGAAAGCGCGGGACGGCGTCGTCCGGCTGCTCCTCGAGGAAGGCGCGGGCGATGCGGCCCGATTTTTGCGCCTCGAACAGCGGCAACCGCCCGCCATGGATAAGGTTGTGCACGAGAGCGGAAATGAACACCGTCTTGCCGGCGCGGGAAAGACCGGTGACGCCCAGGCGCAGCGATGGAGAGAAGAGCCCCGCGGCACGGCCCGACAACGTGTCGAGCGCGATCCTTGCCTCGTCGGTGAAAGTGGTCAGCGATGATGCCAAATCTGCCTCTGGGTCGCCCGTCAGGGCCCGATATAGGCCTTGGGCAAGGCGTTTGAAATGGTGTCAGAGATCGGCGGGGGTGAGAAAGGCTTCGAGATAGCCATTGCCCTGACCTGCTTCACCGAGATTACCCGGAAAACGCACGACGGCGAGGCCGGAGGTGGGAAAGCCGTGGTTGAGCATGCCGCGCGCGGTCTCGTCGCCATCGCCCGACACCGCCATGGCGAGGTCCTCCGTCATCGGATTGTGGCCGATGACCAGAAGCGAGCCGGCTCCGCCATTCTTGCGGATGATGTCGAGGTAGCCGGCGGCATCCTCGCTGTAGAGCGTGTCGAAGAACAGCACCCGGCCGGTGTCGGTGCGGGCCGCGAGGCCTTCCAGCGTCTGCCGCGCCCGCTTGGCGTTGGAGCAAAGCGTGACGTCCGGCACGTAGTCGCGGGCCCGCATGGCTTCGCCCATCGCCTCGGCGTCGGCCATGCCGGATTCGTCGAGCTGGCGATCGAAATCGCGCACCCCAGGCAGCGCCCATCCGGCCTTGGCATGCCTCAACAGATAAAGTCTGCTCAACCGGCTCCCCCTTTATGTTGAATGCGCTGAGCGTTTTGGCGATTAGTCACCAGAACGGTGTCGTGCACAATGGCATACGACGCGCAACCGCCGAATCGCTGATGAATTCGATCCGGACCGTTGAGAAATGGCCGTTGCGAATGCCTGCCGCTGCGAGACTAACAAATGCGTGAAACTGTTATCGTTTGCGCTTGTGCAGCCCCTTGTCCGCGAATATATAGGCGCCAAATTTGGGGTTGTTGGGTGAGTCGAATGAACGACATCGTTACCGCCGATTACGTACCCTCCGAAGACGAGCCGTTCATGAACGAACGGCAGAAATCTTACTTCCGCATGAAGCTTATCACATGGAAGAACGATATCCTTCGCGAAGCGCGTGAAACTCTCGAAATCCTGCAGCAAGAAAACGCCAATCATCCAGATCTAGCCGACCGCGCTTCTTCCGAAACCGACCGCGCCATCGAACTGCGCGCCCGCGATCGCCAGCGCAAGCTCATCTCGAAAATCGATTCCGCGCTGCAGCGCATCGACGAAGGCACCTACGGCTATTGCGAGGAAACCGGCGAGCCGATCGCGCTGAAGCGGCTCGACGCCCGCCCGATCGCGACGCTGTCGATCGAGGCGCAAGAGCGCCACGAGCGCCGCGAGAAGGTCTACCGCGACGATTGACGCGGGCAGGGTGGGCACAGGATTTTGGAAAAATGGCCGGGTTTTCCGGCCATTTTTTGTTTGCGGCGGCCTTTCATAGGTCGCAGGGCGAACTCGCCGGCTATTCGCCCAAGGTACCCATCGACAGGTTCACGGTGGTTCCCGTCATCCCGCTTGCCCGGTCCGAGGCCATGAGCACCGCGATGTTCGCCACCTCGTCCAGCGCCATGACGCGTCTGGTATGCGTGGTGCCGGCGAGATAGGCCTGGAACTGGTCCCAGTTCATGCCCGAAGCCTCGGCCTTGACCTCGAAGACATCGCGCATCGTGCCGGTCTCGGGCATGCCATGCGGCCGCAGGCCGACCACGCGGATGCCTTGCGGCGCGAGCTCGTGCGACAGGTCCCGGGTAAGAGCTTCCTTGGCTGCCTGGGCCGGACCGTAGCCACCGTTGAGCGGTGTGCCGATCCGCGCCGGCAGTGCGGTGACGGTCATGATCACCCCGGATTTCTGCGGGATCATGTGCCTGGCCGCCGCGCGCGCCGTCAGGAAATAGGACCTCGTATAGGTTCCGATCGCCAGGGAGAACTGATCGACGTCCATTTTGGCCAGCGGCACGCCCAGTATCGCGGGAGCCGCCATGCCGATGGCATTGAACGAGATGTCGATGCGGCCGGCCTTGTCGACCACCGATTGCAGATGTGTCTCCACGGCCTGTTCGTCGAGCGCGTCGACCGCCGCCGCCTCGGCTGTTCCGCCGGCCCATATGACGTCCTTTACGACAGTATCGACAGGCCGCTGGATGTGCCCCGTCAGAAAGACCCTCGCGCCTTCGCTTGCGAATGCCCGTGCGATGGCGCCGCCGATCGCGCCGCCGGCGCCGTAGATCACCGCAACCTTGCCCTTTAGCAACATGTCCTGTTCCTTTCGGTTTTGCTTCCTGGCCGCTCGAACGCATCGGCGCGTTGGAGCCGTCCGCGGATAGAGACACCCTCGCAGCGTAAAACTGGGCGCAGCGTAAAACTGGGCGCCGCCCATTTCTGGCCGGGGCGGGTGTCTAACGGGATGAGGCGACAGGAGACGCGGGAGAGCGCGATGACGAGTACGGCTGGTCTGATCGAGAGGGCACGGGCGGGCGACGGCGAAGCGTTCCGGGACCTGATCGCGCCGCATCGGCGCGAGCTCCAGCTGCATTGCTACCGCATGCTCGGGTCCTTCCAGGATGCCGAGGACGCCCTGCAGGACACGCTGCTCTCAGCCTGGCAGGGATTTCATGCCTTCGAAGGGCGCGCCTCGCTGCGCACCTGGCTCTACCGGATCGCCACGAACCGCTGCCTCAACTTGCGCCGCAACGCCAGCCGGCGGCCCGCCAAGGCGTGGGATATTCCCGGTGTCGAACCGCCCGAGCCGACCGGCCTAGGCGAGGTCGTCTGGCTGGAGCCGTTTCCCGACAGCCTGCTTGACGGCGCTTTCGACGCACCGCTCGGCCCGGATGCGCTCTACGAGCGGACAGAGTCCATTTCGCTGGCCTTCGTCACCGCCATGCAAGTGCTGCCGCCGCGCCAGCTGGCCGTCCTCATTTTGCGCGATGTGCTTGGATTCGACGCGAAGGAAGTCGCCGAAATGCTGGATTCGACGGTGGAATCGGCCAACAGCGCCCTCAAGCGGGCACGCGCCGGCCTACAGCGGCGGACGCCGCCGTCCGCCGGCCGCGAGCCGCCGCCTGTCGCCCATTCAGCGCGGGAAAGGGCGATCGTGGCGAAGTTCGTCGGAGCCTATGAAGCTGCAGATCTCGATATGCTGGTGACGCTGCTGACCGACGATGTGTTCGTTTCGATGCCGCCGATGCCGCTGGAATATCAGGGCCGGGATCTCGTGGCTCGTTTCTGCGCCGGCATTTTCGGCGCTGGGCGCAGGTTCGACCTCGCGGCGACCAGGGCCAATGGCCAACCGGCGTTCGGCGCCTATCTGCGTGGATCCGACGGTATCAGCCACGGGATCGGCCTCATCGTGCTGACGCTGTCCGGGGATCGGATCTGCGCGATGACGAGGTTCGAAAGCAGCATGTTGCCGTGGTTCGACCTGCCGCGGACGCTTCCAGGCCGATAAACCGCCGGCTGGAGGTCGTGTATCGTCCGGTCAGCGTTTGTGGCTAGCCAGCTCGCCGAGAAGCTTGGTCATCTCGTCATCGAGCGAAGGCTTCGCCGCCGGCTTGCTGCTCGCCGGTTTTGGATGCGACTCGTCCAGCGATGCCTCGAGTTCGTGCATCAGCGTATCGTCGATCGAGCCGTTGGAGGGCGGCGGCGGGGCATGCCGGACGCTGCCATTCGTTCCATAGGCAGGCAGCGGCATGACTTTCGCGGTCGGCTGGCTCGGCGCCACCGGCATTGGCACGGGCGACGTCGCGCGCGGACGCGACACGGGCTCGGTCGCCGGAGACGGCGCCGGAGATTGCCTCGCCGGTGCGGGCGCGGGCT
>NZ_LPVS01000049.1:0-14282 GCF_014843905.1 Mesorhizobium silamurunense
CCGGTGGTGGTGGCGATCAACCACTTCACCACCGACACCGAGACCGAGATCAGGGCGTTGAAGGACTTTGTCGCCTCGATGGGTGCAGATGCGATCCTGTGCAAGCACTGGGCGCAAGGCTCGGCCGGCATCGAGGATCTCGCCCACAGAGTCGTCAAGCTTGCCGAATCCGGCGCCTCGCAGTTCTCGCCGCTCTATCCGGACGAGATGCCGCTGTTCGAGAAGGTCAACACCATCGTCAAGCGCATCTATCGCGGCGACGAGGCGATTGCCGACAAGTCGATCCGCGACCAGCTGCATGCCTGGGAGCAGGCCGGCTACGGCAACCTGCCGGTCTGCATGGCCAAGACCCAGTACTGTTGCCCAAGGCGCCGTCCTCGGAAAAGATCTTCCTCAACGAACAGGGTCAGATCGAAGGGCTGTTTTAGGGATACCCTGCACCACACGGCGCTTGACCACAAAGCGCCTTCTTTAAGTCTTGGCACAATGTGCCAAGACTTCTTTTTTGGGCTGCTGCCAAGGATGCTTCGAAATCAAATCAGCACGACAGCGGCAACACCGCCGTTGCGATCGATGTGCAACTGCAGACAGCCTCGTGAAATGGGTTTCGTCTTCCGCTGACGCGCGTTGGCTCCGCCAGGGCTTATGCCGCGTGGGCCACCGACACCTGTACCCCATACTCTGCAGCGGAATCCAAAATCGTATGCCAAAGGCTGTCGGCGAAACTGGTGAAGACAAGCATGTTGAAGACGGCGTGCCCGTCCGAGCTATCGGCCCCGCGCCATATATTCGCCGCCGTGTGGTCGATCGAGGTCGTCGCCGCAGCGCCTAAAGGGAACCCCCTGTCATCCAGATCCAACGAGCAAAACTTCGCCAGCGCCTGACGGGCGCGGGGTCCGCCGATCCGGATCAGGCAGCGCCCATCTGACTGGTCGGAGAGCGACGCGACGCCGGCAAAGGCCTCTGACAGTTTGGCAAACTGATCCTCTGCCGATCGCGCAGAAAAGGCGATGAACTGGTCGGGGCCTGACCATATCAAAGTGGCGTTCCGGCCGCTAACGGCTCTGGGTGTATCCGGCGGCTCGATGCTAAACAGTTTCTTGGCGGCCTTGATCGTCTCGGCCGCGCTGCCGCGCCGGGCCATAACCTGAACCAGCCTGACGCCGCGCACTTCCTCGAGGGTGACGCCCACCTGAGTGCCGGCCCCACCGTGGCGACCAGGAACAAGCGCCTGTTGCAACGGCGATTGGACGTTCCAGGAAAAATCAGCCACGCTGGCGTACTCCTTCGGGGTCGTAGAAAACAGGGCTGCAGATCTCGGCATCATAGTCCTCGTTCCGCAGAGGGTCGTGGATGCGGATGATCTCGCCAGTTCGCTCGCGCCCGCGCTCGACCAGGCCGAGGCCAATCCACTGGCCGAGCATCGGCGAGAAGCAGACCGATGTGACATAGCCCTGGTCCGTTTGCGGGCCTGGAATCGCTCCCTTGGGAATGACATGAGCGCCGGAACGCAGGCGGCGCGCGCGGTCGACTGGCTTTATGCCGACGACGACCTGCCGGTTCGGAGCCGTCAACGCCTCTCGGCCGGCCATGATGCGGCCGATGAAGTCCTTTTTCTTGGACATCATCTTGCCGAGACCGAGGTCATCGGCCGTCGTTGTGCCATTGAGTTCGGGACCCGCGACATGCCCCTTCTCGATGCGCATGACCCCGAGCGCTTCGGTTCCGTAGGGCGTCACGCCATAGGGCTTGCCTGCGATCATCAGGTTCTCGGCCATCGCCGCGCCGTAGCGGGCCGGAACCGAGATCTCGAAGGCCATTTCGCCGGAGAACGAGATACGGAACAGGCGAGCGGTCACGCCTCCGCGCAGCTTGACCTCGCGGGCGCCCATGAACGGGAAGCCCTCGTTGGTGAGATCATCCGACGGGTCTACCAGAGCCTGCAGCAGTTTGCGCGTGTTCGGACCAGCGATCGAGAACTGCGCCCACTGGTCGGTGGCACTGGTCAGTTGCACGTCGAGCTCCGGGAAAAGTACCTGTCGGCAGAATTCGAGATGCTGCATGACCGGACCGGCCTTGGCCGTGGTCGTGGTCAGGAAGTAGTGGTCTTCGGCCAGACGCGAGGTCGTCCCATCGTCCATGACGATGCCGTCTTCGCGCAGCATCAGGCCATAACGCGCCTTGCCCACGGCGAGCGACGAGAAGGCGTTGATATAGACGCGATCAAGGAAGACGCCGGCATCCGCACCGCGCACGTCGACCTTGCCAAGCGTGGAGACGTCGCAGAAGCCAACACCGTTGCGCACGGCCAGAACTTCGCGGGTCACCGACTCCAGCCAGTCTCGCTCGCCAGTGCGCGGGTACCATTGCGCGCGCTTCCAGAGGCCAGTATCGACGAAGACCGCGCCCTGTCCGGCCGCCCAATGATGCGACGGCGTCAGCCGGGTGGCATGGAAATTCTCGTCGCGGTGATGGCCGGCGAAGGCGCCAATAGCGACGGGCGCGTAGGGCGGCCGGTAGATCGTCGTGCCGGTGTCGGGGATAGTGCGTCCGTTGGCTTCCGCCATGATGGCGAGGCCGTTGATGTTGGACGTCTTGCCCTGGTCGGTAGCCATGCCGAGCGTGGTGTAGCGCTTGAGATGCTCGACGCTCTCGAAGCCTTCCCGCTGGGCCAAGGTCACGTCGGACGCAGTAACGTCGTGCTGGAAGTCGACGAACGCCTTTCCCTTGCCTTTGACATGCCAGAGCGGCTTGATGGCATAGACCTCATCGTCGGCCATCGATGCCTCCCCCGGCTTTCCGGCAGCACCGCATTCGGCCGCCGCCTTGGCACCCGCGCCATGCCCTTCGCGAAGGCAGGCGCCGAGCGAGAGCTCGCCATTGGCGGCACCAGCCGTGGCCATCCCCTTTGGCGCGCCCCCAGGCACGAAGGCTGCGATATCCTCGCGCCAGATTGGCTTTCCACGGTGGAAGCATGACAGACCGACATTCGGGTTCCATCCTCCCGAAACGGCAAGGCAGTCCGCATCTATACGCTGCGTGCGACCATTCTTGTCGGTCACGGCGATGCTGCTCACACCGTCGACACCGCCCTTGACGTCGGATACGACTCCGGCAAGCACGCGCGGATCGTAAGTATCGGCAAGCCTCCGGCACTGCGCCGATACTTCGCGGCGGGGGTCGATCACCGCCACGATATGGGCGCCGGCCCGCTGGATGGTCTCCACCGTGCGCCAGCCATCGTCATTGTTGGTGAACAGCGCCACACGCTTGCCAGGCAGAGCCGCGAACCGATTGACATAGGTGCGGACGGCTGACGCCATCATGACGCCCGGCCGATCATTGCCCGAGAACACGATCGGCCGTTCAATCGCACCAGCGGTCACCACCGAGCGCTTGGCGATGATGCGCCAGATTCGCTGTCGGACCTGATGATGATCCGGCGTCGGGACGTTGTCGCTGACGCGCTCGAGCGCAGCGTAGGTGCCTCCATCATAGACGCCGAACAGGACCGTCCTGTTCATGATCCGGACATTGGGTAAAGAAACGAGTTCGCGGGTCGTGCTACGCAGCCATTCCCTGGCATCCATGCCATTGATCTCGCCGCCATCGCTGAGCAGGCGACCGCCGAGCAGGGAATCTTCTTCAACAAGAATGACGCGCGACCCGGCGCGGCCAGCGGCAAGCGCCGCCGACAGGCCGGCGGGACCGGCACCGACCACGAGCACGTCGCAATGAGCCCAGGCCTTGTCGTAGTGGTCTGGGTCCGGCAATTCGGCGCTCTTGCCGAGTCCGGCGGCGCGGCGGATCATCGGCTCGTAGATGGATTCCCAGAACTTCGCCGGCCACATGAACGTCTTGTAGTAGAAGCCGGCGACGAAGATCGGCGCGAACAACTGGTTGATGGACATCAGGTCTCGGCGCAGCGACGGCCAGCGGTTTTGGCTGTTCGCGATCAGGCCGTCAAAGAGTTCCTGCGTGGTCGCCCGCGTGTTCGGCTCGCGCCGCGCACCGGTGCGCATCTCGACGAGCGCGCTCGGCTCCTCCGAGCCGGCGGTGAGGATGCCGCGCGGGCGGTGATACTTGAACGAACGCCCCACGAGCTTGACGCCATTGGCGACGAGCGCGGAAGCCAGCGTGTCCCCGGCAAACCCGGTCATGGTCTTGCCGTCGAACGAGAACCGGAGTGGCGATCGGCGGTCGATGATACCGTCACCGGGCAGACGGTGCGACTGGCTGGCGGGCGTAACCCCTTTTCGGACGTTAGCCTCCATCGCCGCGGTTCTGGCGAAAGGTTCGGATTGGGAATAGCCCGACATGGTCATTCTCCTGCCCGTGCCGCCAGGGCAGCGCCCGCACCCGGAGCCGCCGTCACGGAAATAAACTCATGGGTAACGGTGTTGCGCTCGGCCACCAGCCAGGAACGGCAACCGCCGCCATGATACCAATACTCGCGCATGACGCCCGCCACGTTGTCGCGCAGGTAGACATAGTCGTAGAACGCATCCTCGACTCGCTCGGGACCCTCCCCGCCATCGACAGCGAAGCTGGGCCGCCTAGGGGTGGCATCGCCAAGATAGGTGAACTCGCCGTTTTCGCGTTCACCGCAGAAAGGACATGCAATTCGCATTCCGCCAGACTCGCTTTTCAGTGAAGGTTCGGCTGGGCGCCCTGGCCCTTTTCATCGATCATCGCGCCACGACGGAACCGGTCGAGCCGGAACAGCGCGGCCTCTTGATGCGGCTCGTCGCGTGCCAGGAGATGGGCAAAGACAAGACCCGATGCCGGTGTCGCCTTGAAGCCGCCGTAGCACCAGCCGGCGTTGAGGTAGAGACCGTCGACCGGCGTCATGTCGATGATCGGCGAGCCGTCCATCGACATGTCCATGATGCCGCCCCACTGCCGCAGCATGCGCACGCGGCCGATCATCGGCATGATGGCCATGCCGCCCTCGCAGACATCCTCCATGACCGGCATGTTGCCGCGCTGCGCGTAGGAATTGTAGCCGTCGAGATCGCCGCCGAAGACCAGCCCGCCTTTGTCGGACTGGCTGACATAGAAGTGGCCGGCGCCGAAGGTGATGACCCCCGGGATCAGTGGCTTGATCGCTTCGGACACGAAGGCTTGCAGCACGTGGCTTTCGATCGGCAGCCGTAGGCCAGCCATCGCCGCGACGCGTGATGAGGAGCCCGCCACCGCCATGCCGACCTTGCCGGCGCCGATCCGGCCGCGCGAGGTCTCCACACCGGTTACCCTGCCGCTGGCGTCACGCACGAAGCCGGTGACCTCGCAATTCTGGATGATGTCGACGCCGCGATCGTTGGCGGCCCGCGCATAGCCCCAGACGACCGCGTCATGACGGGCGGTACCGGCGCGGCGCTGCAAGAGCCCGCCCATGATAGGGAATCGGGCATTGTTGTAGTTCAGAAACGGCAATTCCTTGCGGATCTGCTCGGCGTCGAGGAGTTCGGCATCGATGCCGTTGATGCGCATGGTGTTGCCGCGGCGAGCGAAGGCATCGCGCTGCGCGTCGGAGTGATAAAGATTGATGATGCCGCGCTGGCTGACCATCGTGTTGTAGTTGAGGTCCTGCTCCATGCGCTCCCACAGCTTCATCGACAATTCGTAGAAGCCGGTATTGCCGGGAAGGCCGTAATTTGAGCGGATGATGGTGGTGTTGCGACCGGCATTGCCGGAGCCGATCCAGCCCTTTTCCAGCACGGCGACATTGCGGATGCCGTATTCGTGGGCGAGGAAGTAGGCCGTCGCCAGTCCGTGGCCGCCGCCACCGATAATGACCACGTCGTAGCGGCTCTTGGGTGCCGGATCGCGCCACGCCCGTGTCCATCCCTTGTGTCCGGACAGTGCCGCCTTGGCGAGCGAAAAGATCGAATATTTCATCGCAGTTGTTCCGGCGAAATGTCAGGTGGTGCGCCCAGCGCCCAATCCGTAGATCGGACGCTGGGCCTGGCAAACAGCTTAGACATCCAGCGTGTTGTCGCGCTCCCACTGGGTGAAGTGCGAGGCGTAGGAGTTCCACTCCTGGGTCTTTAGCTTGATGTAGGCGGCGGAAAATTCCTCGCCCATCGCTGCCTTCAACTCGGCGTCATCGTCATAGGCACGAAGCGCATCAAGCAGATTGAGCGGGAGCTTGGCGCCATGCGTGACGGTATGTCCGTCCTTGTACATGTCGATGTCGCTGCGTTGGCCCGGGTCGGCCTCGGTGCGGACGCCGCTGAGGCCGGCAGCGATGATGGCCGCCTGCATCAAGTAAGGGTTGGCAGCACCATCAGGAAGGCGCAATTCGAAACGGCCGGGACCGGGCACGCGCACCATATGGGTGCGGTTGTTGCCGGTCCAGGTCACCGTGTTCGGCGCCCAGGTCGCGCCGGAAATGGTACGCGGTGCGTTGATGCGCTTGTAGGAATTTACCGTCGGATTGGTGATCGCCGCCAGCGCCGAGGCGTGCTTCATGATGCCGCCCAGGAAGTGCCTGCCCTTTTCGGACAGACCCAACTCCATGTCCTTGTCAGCGAAAGCATTGGTCTTGCCACTGAGATCCCATACCGAAATATGGGCATGGCAACCGCTGCCGGTGAGGCCCTGGAAGGGCTTCGGCATGAAGGTTGCGCGCAGGCCGTGCTTTTCGGCAATCGACTTGACCATGAACTTGAAGAAGGAGTGCTTATCGGCTGTAGCCAGAACGTCGTCGAAGGCCCAGTTCATTTCGAACTGGCCGTTCGCATCCTCATGGTCGTTCTGGTAGGGTTGCCATCCAAGGTCGAGCATGGCGTCGCAGATTTCGGCGATAACGTCATAGCGGCGCATCACGGCCTGCTGGTCGTAGCAGGATTTGGCCGCAGTATCGTACTCGTCGCTGATCTGCTTGCCGTCTGGCGTCACAAGGAAGAATTCCGGCTCAACGCCTGTCTTGACGCGCATACCCTCCTTGGCGGCTTCGGCAACGAGCCGCTTCAGGGTGTTGCGCGGCGCTTGAGCGACGCCCTTGCCTTCCATCAGGCAGTCAGAAGCAAGCCAGGCGACTTCCGGCTTCCACGGCAGCTGAATCACCGACGAGGTGTCAGGCACCGCCAGCATGTCGGGATGCGCAGGGGTCAGGTCAAGCCAGGTCGCGAAGCCCGCAAAGCCGGCGCCCTCCTTCTGCATGTCCCCGATGGCCTGCGCCGGCACCAGCTTTGCGCGCTGGCCGCCGAACAGATCCGTATACGAGACCATGAAATACTTGACGTTGCGAACTCTTGCGAACTCTTGGAGATCAGCCCCCTCAGACTGATCGATTTTGGCTTCAAAGGCCTTATTCATTGTCTACTGCTCCCATTCTTCTGGTTTTAGAAGCCACCCTGCCCTGGTACCCAATTCGTCCCCGCGAGGGGTACGCCGGCCATGGCCGCAGCTTCGATCGAAAGCGCGCAAAGATCTTCCGGCTCGAGATTGTGCAGGTGATTTTTGCCGCATGCACGCGCGATCGTCTGCGCTTCGAGCGTCATCACCTTCAGATAATTCGCCAGCCGCCGCCCGGCGACGACCGGGTCGACGCGCTTCATCAGCTCGGGGTCCTGCGTGGTGATGCCGGCCGGATCCTTGCCCTCATGCCAGTCGTCGTAGGCACCGGCGGTCGTGCCAAGCTTTTGGTATTCGTCCTCCCAACGCGGATCATTGTCGCCGAGCGCGATCAACGCCGCAGTGCCGATCGACACTGCGTCGGCGCCAAGCGCCAGTGCCTTGGCGACGTCGGCGCCGTTGCGAATGCCACCGGACACGATGAGTTGCACCTTGCGATGCATGCCGAGGTCCTGTAGGGCCTTCACCGCGGGCCTGATGCAGGCGAGCGTCGGCTGACCGACATGTTCGATGAATACTTCCTGCGTGGCGGCCGTACCGCCTTGCATGCCATCGAGCACCACGACGTCGGCTCCGGCCTTTACCGCAAGCGCGGTGTCGTAGTAGGGCCGCGCGCCGCCGACCTTGACATAGATCGGCTTTTCCCAGTCGGTGATCTCGCGAATTTCGAGTATCTTAATCTCAAGGTCATCGGGACCGGTCCAGTCCGGGTGACGGCAGGCCGAGCGCTGATCGATGCCCTTCGGCAGTGTGCGCATCTCGGCGACGCGATCGGAAATCTTTTGGCCGAGCAGCATGCCGCCGCCGCCTGGCTTGGCGCCCTGGCCAACAACGATCTCGATGGCATCGGCCCGGCGAAGATCGCGCGGGTTCATGCCGTAGCGCGACGGCAGGTACTGATAGACCAGCGTCTTCGAATGGCCGCGCTCCTCTTCGGTCATGCCGCCGTCGCCGGTGGTCGTTGAGGTGCCGGCAATGGTTGCGCCACGTCCGAGCGCTTCCTTGGCGGGGCCGGAGAGCGAGCCGAAGCTCATGCCCGCAATCGTGATCGGGATCTTCAGTTCGATCGGCTTCCTGGCATGGCGCGAGCCAAGCACCACGCTGGTGTCGCAGCGCTCGCGATAGCCTTCCAGCGGATAGCGCGAGATCGAAGCGCCGAGGAACAAAAGGTCGTCGAAATGCGGGACCTTGCGTTTCGCGCCAGAGCCACGAATGTCGTAAATGCCGGTCGCTGCAGCGCGTCGGATTTCCGACATCGCGTAATCGTCGAAGGTCGCTGACTTGCGCGGCGTCGTCGGAGGATTGTGGTAGGTCATGTTCGCCCCTCAGTATGCATCAGCGTTGTCGATGTTGAAGTTGTAAAGCGTACGGGCCGAGCCGTAGCGGGTGAACTCTTCCGGCTTGGCATCCTTGATGCCGGCACGGTCGAGCAGATTCTGCAGGAGCGCGATGTGCTCGGGACGCATCTCCTTCTTGATGCAATCCGCGCCCAGGCTCTTGACCTTGCCGCGGACGAACAGCCGCGCCTCATAGATCGAGTCGCCGAGCGCATCGCCGGCATCGCCCAGCACCACTAGGTTGCCCGACTGGGCCATGAAGGCCGACATATGGCCGATATTGCCACGGACAACGATGTTGATGCCCTTCATCGAGATGCCGCAGCGCGAGGAGGCATTGCCTTCGATGACCAGCAGGCCGCCGCGGCCGGTGGCGCCGGCATACTGGCTGGCGTCGCCTTTGACTACGATCGAGCCCGACATCATGTTCTCGCCGACACCCGGGCCGACAGAACCGTGCACGGTGATGGTGGCGCCATCATTCATGCCGGCGCAGTAATAGCCGACGCTGCCGCGCACATCGATGCTGATCGGTTGGTCGACGCCGACGGCGACCGAGTGGCTGCCTTTCGGGTTGAGCACTTCCCAGGCGTTCTCGTTCGAGCCGGGGGCCAGATTGTGCAGCGCCTGGTTCAGCTCGCGCAGCGAACTTTCGCCAAGGTCGAAGACACGCTGCGCGAAGTTCACTTCGCGCGATGGCGCCGTGGCAACATTCGAAATATTCATGATCCTCAGTGCTCCCAGAAATAGACGGTGGACGGCTCCGGTTCCCAGACCCTGGCTTCCTCGATGCCAGGCAGATTGGCCAATGCGCGGTATTCCGATCCAAAGGCGACGTACTGGTCGGTTTCGGCCATCACGGCGGGCTTGCAGGCGATCGGGTCGCGAACCACGCCGAAGCCGTTCTTGGTGCCGACCACAAAGGTGAAGAAGCCGTCGAGGTCATCCAGGCTGCTTTGCAGCGCCTCGCCGAGATTCTGCCCGTGGGCGATCTTGGACGAGAGGTAGGCAGCCGCGACCTCGGTGTCGTTCTCGGTCTCAAAACGCATTCCGTCGCGGATCAGCTCGCGGCGGAGATTGTTGTGGTTCGACAGCGAGCCGTTATGCACCAGGCACTGGTCCGGGCCGGTCGAGAAGGGGTGCGCGCCCAACGTGGTGACCGCGGACTCGGTCGCCATGCGCGTGTGACCGATGCCGTGGCTGCCGCCCATCCTGGCCAGGTCGAACCGCTTGACCACGTCTGCTGGCAGCCCGACCTCCTTATAGATCTCGATCGCCTCGCCGGCGCCCATGAGGCGCACGTTTGGGCGCAGTTCGGCGATCGCAGTGCGGGCTTCCTCGAGCTTATCGGCAGCGACATCGAGGACGGCATGGGTCGACTTCACCGTCGACGAAATCTTGGCTCCGATCTTCTTGCTGAGTTCGGCTTCGAGCCCTTCGAAATCCGCCTTGGGGGTCGATGACTGAATGGTGATCTTGCCGCGCCCGGCCACGCCAGTGTCATAGATGGCTATGCCGGCGCTGTCCGGCCCCCTGTCGGTCAACGACACCAGCATTTCCGACAGCAGCGCGCCTAACTTGGGTTCAAGCGATTTGTCTTTCAGGAACAGTCCGACGATCCCACACATCCCGTCACCTCTACTGGTTGTTAGCTGACACGGAGGCTAGCAGGTTCCCTGTTGCAATTCAACTGTCATGAATTTTTTTTTCCTCTAGAAAAACACAGCCTCGTTGAAGCCGGCCAAGATCACCCCATGTTGAATGTCACCGGCCTGGCGGAGATGCGCGAAGTCTGCCGCGAGTGCGGTCAAGGCAGCGAGCGGTACCGAGGCGCGTAGTTTGACGCGGACACTGGACACGCGACGGTGCCTGCGCGGCCCGCGCGTTCACAAATAGCCAGTATCGCAATGAATGGCCGATTGCGTCAGCCGTTACCGCGCCCGTGGGGATAGGAGATGATTGACAAATATCGTATCGGCAAATGCGTCAATTCTTCGGGACCGTGCGGCGCGTCGGCGTCGAAAAACAAACTGTCACCTGGCGTCATCCGGTAAAGATTGTTGCCATGGCGATACACGACCTCGCCTTCCAGCATGTAGAGGAATTCCATGCCGTCGTGCTGGAAAGTCGGGAAGACGTCAGAGTCTTCTGTCAGTGTGATGAGATAAGGTTCGACGACAACACCGCTCGTATCCGAACCGATATGACCCAGCAGCGTATACTGGTGCCCAGCACGCGTGCCGCGCCGCTCAACGTCCACGCCCGATCCTGCCTTGACGAAGACGGCCTTTCGCTCTTCCTCGAAACGGCGAAAAAATCCTGTCACTGGCACGCCAAGTGCCCGCGATAGCGCCTGCAGCGTGGTCAAGGATGGCGAGGTGATACCGTTCTCGATCTTGGACAGCATGCCGACCGAAAGGCCCGTGGTGACAGCGAGATCGGCAACGGTGATGTCCAGTTTCTTGCGAAAGGAGCGAACCTCGTGGCCGATCGCAACCTCAAGCACGTTCTCACGAGTGTCGCGAACGGCATGAGGATCCTGACTGAGAGGCTTACCGCGCGCCGGTGGCGGCGGGTTGACGATTACCGGACCCACCACTTTGACGGGGGCGAGCACCTTGCCGCCCGTTTTTTCCGCCTTTACCGCCTGCCTTTTACCCGCCTTAGCCGTTGCCATGTTCACTGCCGTCTACTGATTCATTTTACCAACAGTAAATATTTTCTGCTGGAGATACAACGCAGGATAATTGGCGAGAAGGGACGCCTGAGCGCCTCAAGGCTGCCGAGGCTATTGCATCAGCAGTATTTGCAGGTCGGCGACATTTGTTCCCGTGGGCCCCGTCAGGAGCAAATCGCCTGAAGTCGCCAATGCAGGGTAGGAATCGTTGTTGCTCAGATGGGCTTCCGGCTTGCAGCCACGCCGGCGCATCCGTTCTGTTGATCCGGAATCGACAAGGGCGCCTGCCGCGTCCGTCGGTCCGTCCCGACCGTCAGTGCCGCCACTGAGAAAGACCCAGGGACGCGGGATCGGTTGTCGTTCATTGAGAAGGGCAAACCGAAGAGCCAGTTCCTGGTTGCGTCCGCCTCTCCCGCTTCCGCGTACCCTTACGGTCGTCTCTCCTCCGGCGACGATTGCCACCGGCCCGTCATGTCTCGCCGCCAAGAGAGCCAGGCGGTGAAGAGCAAGGGCCGCCTCTGAAACATCTCCGCTCAGCCAGTCGGCGGCCTTGATGACCCTGAAACAGCGCTCTTCGGCACCGCTCATCACGCGCTGCAGGCTGATCGCGTTGCTGCCGATCACAACATTTTCGACATGATTGAAGCTCGCACATGCGCGATCTTCGCCAGCGGCAAGATCTTCCAGTCGCCTTCGCAAGATCGGAGGCAGCGATTGAAGCAGGTTGTGACTTCGAAGAGTGATAATGGCGTCGGAGACGCCGGTCGCGGGCTTTGCTGTAGGCCCGCTAGCGATCGTGGCGACATCATCGCCGGGCACGTCCGAGAGTATCAGAGACAGCGTTCTAACGCCTGAGGTCAGTTCCGCCAGACGCCCGCCCTTCAGTCTTGAGAATATCTGCCTTACGGCATTGATCTCCGAAATGTCGGCGCCACAACGAACCAGGGCTTCGTTGAGTGTCACCTTGTCGGCAAGCGAAATGCCGAGCACTGGCGCACAGACAAGTGCCGAACCGCCGCCACTGATCAGTAGCAACACGAGATCGTCAGGCGTTGCCGACCGTGCGGCCTCTTCAATCGCGCTGCCGCCTCTGAGGCTCCCCTCGTCTGGCAACGGATGACCGCCGACAATGACCTCAATGCCCTCGATGTCCAACACGTTTTCGCGATTGGTGACCACACATGCGCTGCGCAGCTTGTCCCCGACGAACCGCAGTGCCGTCCCTGCCATTAGGCATGCCGCTTTGCCTAAGGCAATCAGGATGACGCCGCGAGCGGCGGCGATGTCGGACTCTCTAGCTTTCAAGGCGGACGCGACCGCCGCCTCGGGACTTGATGCGGCAATGCCTTGGCGAAACAGATAGAACGCCTGCATCCGCAGCTCGACCCAGGTGGAAGCCGAGCTGTCGAGGCTCATCACACGATCCGATCCGGCACCGGGCCCCCGTCGAAAAACGCGACCAGATTCTCCACTGCCCGCATTCCCATGGCCACACGGGTTTCTTTGGTGGCACTGCCGAGGTGCGGCAAAAGCACGACATTTTCCATATGCTTCAGCGGCTCTGGAATTGCAGGTTCGCCGTCAAAAACGTCGAGCCCTGCACCGGCAATCTCGCCGCGCCTTAGCGCTTCGATCAAAGCGTTCTGGTCGACCACATCACCGCGGGCGGTGTTGATGAGGAAGGCGCCGCGCTTCATTCCAGCCAAGCGGGAAGCGTTGATAAGGTGCCGGTTCTCAGCGCCGCCAGGACAGTGGAGCGACACGAAGTCCGCCTGTGCGAGCACCTCCTCCACGCTCGACAGTTGCCTGGCTCCCATGGCAACGATTTCTTCGTCGTCCACCTTCGAGCGATTGTAAAAGACCACGTTCATGCCGAAGCCGAACCGCGCACGTCGGGCCGTCGCTTTGCCGATGCGGCCCATTCCAATGATACCAAGCGTTTTGCCTGAGATCTTGGTGCCAATCATATGCGTCGGACACCAACCAGCCCATTCGCCGGCGCGTAACTGACGTTCACCCTCGCCCGCCCGACGAGCGACCGAGAGCATCAGGCACATGGCGATGTCGGCGGTGCAATCGGTAAGTACCCCAGGTGTGTTGGTAACCACGATGCCATGCTTGCGCGCAGCATCGGTGTTGATGTGACTGAAACCGACACCGAAATTGGCGATGACCTTGGTTCGAATCTTCTGATCTGGGAAGACAGACGCCGACAAATGATCACTGACGGTTGGCAAAATCGCGTCGAAATCCCGGAACGCGGCTCTGAGCTCGTTAGAGGTCAGCGACGAATCATGCCGATTGAATGTTGTGTCGAACCGCTCAGCAAGAATCTGCTCGACAGTCGCAGGCCAGCGACGCGTGACGATAACGCGTGGTCTCATTTGAATCCCTCGTCAAAACCGACGGACGACCGTAAACGCCGCTTCAGAAGCGGTCAGGCGACTTTTTTCCGTTGACCAAGCACATTCGCGATGGTCGAGCCAAATGCAGCCGGCGTCGGCACGATGGTGACGCCGGCCTCCTTCAGGATTTCGACCTTTTCCTGCGCCGACTCGCCGAAGGCCGAGATGATCGCGCCGGCATGGCCCATGCGGCGGCCCTTCGGCGCCGAGAGCCCAGCGATGTAGGCAATCAACGGCTTCGTCATGTTGTGCTTGGCCCATTCTGCGGCTTCGGCCTCCTGCGGGCCGCCGATCTCGCCGATCATCACCACGGCATCGGTCTCGTCGTCCTGCTCGAACAGCTCCAGGATGTCCTTGAAGGACGAGCCGTTGATCGGATCGCCGCCGATGCCGACGCTGGTCGACACACCGATGCCCAGCGCCTTCATCTGCGAGGCCGCCTCGTAGCCGAGCGTGCCGGAGCGGCCGACGATGCCGACGCGGCCTGGCAGATAGATGCTG
>NZ_LPVS01000048.1:0-5315 GCF_014843905.1 Mesorhizobium silamurunense
CCGGTGGTGGTGGCGATCAACCACTTCACCACCGACACCGAGACCGAGATCCAGGCGATGAAGGATTTCGTCAAGGCGCAGGGCGCCGAGGCGATCCTGTGCAAGCACTGGGCGCAGGGCTCGGCCGGCATCGAGGATCTGGCGAAGAAGGTAGTCGAGATCGCCGAATCCGGCGCCTCGCAGTTCTCGCCGCTCTATCCCGACGAGATGCCGCTGTTCGAGAAGGTCAACACCATCGTCAAGCGCATCTACCGCGGCGACGAGGCGATTGCCGACAAGTCGATCCGCGACCAGCTGCATGCCTGGGAGCAGGCCGGCTACGGCAACCTGCCGGTCTGCCCTGCCCAAGGCGCCGTCCTCGGAAAAGATCTTCCTCAACGAACAGGATCAGATCGAAGGTTTGTTCTAAGCATCGTTCGAGCTGAAAACGGCCAAGGGCGCCGCGCTGCCGCGGCGCCCTTTTTTCTTGGACGATTTCTATTTACGCCACTGTGGAGGAGTCGACCTTCTTGATGTCGGCGACCGACTGCGATGAAGGCACCTTGGCTTGAAGCAAGGATTGCTTGGCTTGAAGCAAGGATTGGCAACTCGCGCTGCCGTTCCTTGCGGTTCATCGATCGCTAATTCCCGCCGAATTTGCTGATCGCGTTCGTGGAGATGAAAACCAGACGGTCGAGCAGCGCAAAAAAGACGTCTATGCTGAACCCAACCACAAAGGCGAAAGTGAAGAGGCCGAAACCTACGGACTTGAAGTCGCTGTTGCTGCCGAATGTCGGACCCCAAAACCAGGCTAAGATCATCCCAGCCAGCGCGGCCAGCGCCATACGATGGGCTATGCGATAAACCGGCGGATTTGGTTGCGTGGTATCCAAAATAAGTCTCATATAGTAGATCATTGAGCCCAAGGCTGCATAAAGACATGGCAAGATCCATACGGCGTAGGGATCGATGGCGTCTTTTATCCTTAGAGCCCACGAATCCACCGAGGGCACCGTCATCGAGACATAGTTCAGCGAATACTTGCAGGCTTGACCGACAATCTTTCTCATGTCCATCCCAAGGACCTGAGAGTCGGAGGCTTGCACCGCAAGTTCGGCCTGAGATATTGCTTGCGTCGTAGCGCCGTCGACGATTTTGCCGTCTTTGTTTTTCAGTTTCGCCGCCGGTTGAGCCCGACAAAAGAAGTTCATGGTGTCGTTTCCTGCGGACGCTTGCTTAGCCGCCTCTGCATTGGCGGCACCGCCCGCCTTCGTTTCAGGTGAAAGCGGACCGGCCGTGGTGACCTCCGCGGTTTTGAACGCCCCGACAAAATTCCGGCCGCTTGCCATCGCTGTACCGACGAAGGTTTCGAGCTTCAACACTCCCGGAAATGGCGAGGCTGACAAATTCTCGAAGTCGCCCACTCTTGTTTCCAGGGACTTCAGCTTGAAATTCAGATCACGAAGTTCGTGCAGGGTCAGGTAGGATGATTCACGCGCCAGTTCGTCGATCGGCCTTTTTGCTGGAACCTTAGGGTCTTCCGGCTTTCCGCCTAATTCAACGGGAAGGCTCGCGAGTTGCATCTGGTCTGGGGAGAACAGATCATCCTGAGCGACAAGCAGTTGCCTCTCCAACTGACCAAATCGGCGATCCGGCTGCTGTGTCGCCAAAGTTTGCACCTCTGAAAGCAAGGCGACACCTTTGTTGTACACCAGAGACAAAGATCCGACCAGAAACATGAGAAGCATTGAAAGGAAAATACAGGTATAGACCATGCCTTGAGAGACGGAGTTTTCGTTAGCGCCCCTCAAGGGTAACTGCGCCGCTTCTATTTCAGCTTTCAGCGCAATGACATCAGCGTGAACAATCTTTCTTTGCTCCGCCGGAAGCGCCGCAACTTTTTCTCGCGCAGATATGAGTTTCTCGTTTCGCGACCTCCCCTTGCTTGCCGCCTCCGCGACAAGTCGGTCTGCTTCCAAGAGCAGTTCCTCGACGCTTTCGGCTTGTGTCGTTTGCGCCAAGTGACCTCCTCAGCCAAGCCACCCAGGCACAAAGCCATAGGGACTAGGGCATCCACAGGGCGATCCAGGCGGGCCTGGAGGCTGCGCCCAACACCAGAAATTCGGAGTAAAACAGATTGTCCCTGGAGCGTGCGGAGGAACTTGAGCGAAAGCAGGCCGCGGCAGGATTGTCGCAACACAGACCAACGCTGCGGCCACCGCATTTCGTGCAACCCGCGCTTTCAATTGCTAGCCCCCACAGCCTACCAATCGAACTTGAATTAAAGCTCAAATTCTACTCTGCGGCAAGACGACGGTGACGTCTGTGAAATACATCACTCTCTGTATGGTTTTCATTTGCTTCAACACAGTGTCGAAAATTGCGATCGACGGGACGTTGTTTGAGCAGCGAGTTGCTCGAAAAAGAAACGCCGGGCGTGATAAATCGCGACCGCTGGAAGCATCTCCATGGAAAGAAGAGGGCCGCATCGCTGCGGCGCCTTTGTTGTGTCGGAGCAGCACGGTTTAGGCGGCGTTGCGCGCCAGCGCCCGCTGGTTCGACGCATAGATGGTATCGCGTTCCGGCAGGGTGCCGGTTTTCAGGCAGTCGATCCATTCGGCGGTCTTAAGCACTGCGGCGAAGCGCGACTGCAGCACCACGCTCACCACCCGATGGATGTCCTCGGCCGACGCATAGCCGGCGCTGTTGGCGTAGGGCACCGAGCCGCTGGCATCCGAAAGGAATTCGACGGCAAAGCCCATATGCACTGCGTGGATGATGGTCGAAAGATCGCAATTATGCGTCATGTAGCCGACGACCGCGATCGTATCGATGTGGTTTGCGCGCAGCCAGTCCTCGAGGTCCGTGCCGGTGAAGGCCGAAGGCAGCGTCTTCTCGACATAATGGTCGCGGGCACGCCGGGCGATCTCGGGATGCAACTCGCCGCCATGGCTGCCCTTGGCGAAGATCGGCGAGGTTTCCGGCGCCATCTGCTTGACGACCACGACCTTGATGCCGGCCGCGGCCGCGGCGTCCATAGCGCGCGCCACATTGGCGACGCTGTCGGCGAAGGGCGGATGCTGAATGGCGAGGTTGCCGCCGTTGTAGTCGTTCTGGACATCGACGACGACGAGGGCGCGGCGCGGCTGGGTGGCTGGTGTTGGCATGGCTGTCTCCTTTCGACGGGTTGATGAGCGCAAAGCTAGGCCGACCATCCACATGCAGAAAGTGGCCCGATTGACATTGTTCGAAAAAATCGGGACGCTCTTGCTTGAAACTCAATGGTGTCTGTCATGCGCAACCCGATCATCGCGGCCGTCGCCTTCGACGGCATAAGTCCCTTCCATCTCTCCGTGCCTTGCCTTGTGTTCGGCACGGACCGCACGAAGCTCGGCCTGCCGCGGTTCGACTTCCGCGTCTGCGCGGCCGAGCAAGGCCCTATTCACACCGATGCCGGTTTGAGCATTTCGGTCCCGCACGATCTTTCGGCGCTCCACGAAGCCGACATCATCATCGTCCCAAGCTGGAAGAACCTCGAGGCCCCTCTGGCCGCGCCGCTCAAAGACGCGCTCGCACGGGCGCATCAACGCGGCGCGCTGATCGTGGGCCTGTGCCTCGGCACCTTCGCCATTGCCGCCGCTGGACTGCTGGCGGGACGCAAGGCGACCACGCATTGGGCCTATACCGATCAGCTCCAGGCGCTTCACCCCGACATCGCCGTCGACGCCGACGTGCTCTATGTCGATGAAGGCGACATCGTTACCTCCGCCGGCGTCGCGGCCGGGCTGGATTGCTGCCTGCACATCGTGCGGGCGCGCTATGGCGCCGAGGCAGCACTTCGGCTCGCCCGCCATGTCGTGCTTTCGCCCCACCGGCAGGGGGGCCAGGCCCAGTTCATCGAACGCCCTCTCGCGCCGACGCCGACCGCCGACCGGTTCGCCAGGGCCCTGGACGAGGTGCGGGCAACGCTTGGCGATGCGCACAGCCTGGACAGCGTCGCCGAAGCAGCGGGTCTTACCCGCCGCACCTTCACGCGCCGCTTCCAGAAGACGATCGGGACCAGTTTCGGCGACTGGCTGGCCGACCAGCGCGTGGCGCTGGCGCAGCGGCTGCTGGAACAGACGGACAAGTCGATGGATATAGTGGCCTTCGAGGCCGGCTTCGGCAGTGCCACCTCGCTGCGCCAGCATTTCGCCGCTCGGCTCAGAACCTCGCCGATGCAATACCGGCGCGAATTCTCCAGGCAAACGCCACCGGGCCGGGCAGCATTGCTCTAGAAAGGCGGCTATCGAATCTTCAGTGCTTCCCGATCATCCGCGCCGGGTTGCCGACGACGGTCGTATTGGCCGCCACGTCGCGCGTCACCACCGCTCCGGCGCCGACAATGGCGCCCTCGCTGATCCTGACGCCGGCGAGGATCACCGCGCTGCCGCCGATCCAGGCATTGTCGCCGATCGTCACCGGTTTGGCGATCTCCAGTCCGGCAAGCCGGCCGGCAGCCTCCCGATGATGCTCGGCGCAGTAGATCTGCACGTTAGGGCCAAGCAGCGTTCCCTTGCCGATGCGCACCGGCGCGGTATCGAGGATGGTGCAGCCGGCATTGAGGAAGACGCCGTCGCCGAGGAACAGGTTGAAGCCATAAGCGCAGTGGAACAGCGCTTCGATGCGCGCGCCCTCGCCCACGGCGCCGAGCAGCGCCCGCAAGGCAGGACCGATGTCGCCGCGCTGCCGGGGCGGCAGGCTGTTGTGCTCGAACACGGCATCGCGGGCGGCAGCGCGCAGCTCTTCCAGTTCCGGGCCGATGCAGGTGTACCATTCGCCCGCCGCCATCTTCATGCGTTCGCTTGTCGTCATGGCCGCTCCTCCGATGTTGGCTGCTGCCAAAAGCACAATCCACCCTGTGGCGAAAGCCCATCGCCAAACGTCCTGTCTATGCTAGCCTGCCATCTCGGGACCATGCGAGGTCCCGATTTTGAGGGGGTCGATCATGCTTTACATTCTCGCACTGCTGATTGGTGTCATCGCCGGCTTGCGCGCCATGACCGCGCCGGCCGCCGTCGCCTGGGGCTCGTATCTCGGCTGGCTCCCGGTTGCCGGCACCTGGGCGAGCTTCATGGGCCACTGGGCCGCCGTCAGCATCTTCACTATCCTGGCGATTGTCGAGCTCGTCACCGACCAGTTGCCGTCGACGCCGAGCCGCAAGGTGCCGCAGCAATTCGGCGCCCGCATCATTGTGGGCGCCTTCACCGGCGCGGTGATCGGCGCCACGGCCGGCGCCGCCATCGGCGGCCTCATCGCCGGCGCGATCGGCGCGGTGATCGGCACGCTGGGCGGCG